>NZ_DASVYD010000068.1:0-12419 GCF_036392335.1 Vitreimonas sp. | reverse complement strand
CTGAAGCGCTGGCGTTTGCCGCTTGGCTGACCCCTGTGCTCGGCGCGTTCTACGTGCTGCATTGGCTCAGCCTCGAGAACATGGTCGACGCGCTGGTCGCCAACGCGCTGCGTACGCTCGTCCTGCTCGGCGCCGGGCTGGCGCTTCTGCCACGCAAAGACGCCGCGTTCGGCGACGTCGCGCGCTGGCGCGGCCATGCGCTCTTGATCGCAGGTATTGCGTTCTCGGCGTTCTGGGGAGGTTTTGCGCTTAATCCTTGGTGGGGCGGCGCGGACGCCGCCCCTATTGCCGGGCCGATCCTGTTCAACGCGCAAGCGATCGCGTTTCTGGCCCCGGCATCGCTCGCCCTTTACGCAGCCGGCCGCGTGTATGCGCGCGCACTGGAGCCGGCGCGCCTCTATGCGGCCGCTGGCGCTGGATTCGGCCTGATGTGGGCGGCGCTGGAGATTCGTCGCACTTTTCGCGGCGATCAGATGGCGCAACCTGCGATCGGCGTATTCGAAGCGTCCATGTACGCGCTGCTCTTTATCGGCGCCGCCTTGATCATCGCGCTCGCCGCGCGCGTCCGCGCCTCCAAGGATCCCGAGCGGCCATTCACGCGCGATCTGCTCACGATCATGCGCCCCGTCACCGGCGTTGCGCTCGCGGCGGCGCTGATCCTCATGTTGGGCTTCCGGCACCCATGGTGGGGCGCGCAGGATGCGCCGCTTACCGGCGACAGCGCCACCGGCTGGGCGGTCGTTTCGCAAGCTGCCGCCATCGCGCTCTCGCTATGGCTCGCGCGCGTTCTGTCGATCTCGCGTCCGGCCGAACCGGCGCGTTTCGCCGCGGCCGCCGCCGCGGCGCTGTTTGCGCTGAGCCTTGGCGTGGCGGGCGTACGTTGGCTCTATCATCGCGGCGCAATGGATGATGGCGTGGCGCTGCATGGCCTTGAGGGGCTCGCCTACGCGGTATGGCCGCTCCTGCTCGTCTCGGCTGCCGCCTATTTCACCGCCCGGGCGCCAGGCCGCGATGCAGAGCGCGCGTATCTCTACGATCTGCAGGCGATCTGGGCGGCGGCGATCTGGCCAGCGATGGGATTTGCGGCGCTGGGTTTGTGGGGCTTGTTCAATCCGTGGTGGGGCGTCTGGCCGGTGCGCGCGAGCAATCTGGGCGGATTCCTCACCATTCTCGCCGGCTTCGGACTCGCCGCGTGCCTCAGCGCGGTTGCGGCCCGTATTCCGCACGTGCACGCGCGCCGTTGGCTTGCGCGTGGCGGCGTGGCCATGGGCGCCGCTCACCTTTCCATCGCCGCCATCATGCTGACGCGCCGCCTTTTCCACCATGAGACGATGAGCGCCGCGCCGGCGTTGGATTCCGAACTTTGGACTTATGTCGCTGTCTGGGTGGCGTGTGCGATCGCGGCGTTCGCGATCGGCACGCAGCGCGGCAATATGGGCTTGCGCTGGTACGGCATCGGTCTCACTGGCCTTTCCATCGCGTACGCCTTCGCGCTCGCCTTCACGCGCCTGAGCGGCGGCGCGCAAGTCGGCGCCATTCTCGCCATTGCGCTGACACCGTTTGTCGCGGTGTGGGCGGTGCGCGCCTTCAAACCGCCCGCGCGCCTGCTGCGTGAAAGCGATCTCAGAGACATCACCCCAAGCGCGCGGCGTGAAAGGCGACATGGTCGGCGATATAGGTCGCCATGAAGAAGTATGAGTGATCGTAGCCGTCGTGACGACGCAGCGTGAGCCTCTGCCCCGCTTGCGCCGCCGCCGCTTCAAGCAATTCCGGCTTCAGCTGACTTTCCAAGAATTGATCGCCTAGGCCCTGATCGACGAGGATGTCGTCAAACGATTTGGCTTTGCCTTGCGCGATCAGCAGCGCTGCATCGTGCGCCTTCCAGCTCTCACGATCGTCGCCAAGATAGGCGCTGAACGCCTTTTCGCCCCAGGGGCAGCGCGTCGGTGACGAGATCGGCGCGAACGCGGAGACACTTCTAAACAGGTTCGGATGCTTCATCGCCAGCGTCAGCGCGCCGTGGCCGCCCATCGAATGGCCGGAGATTGCGCGGCGCGGCGCCAGATTGAAATTGTGCTCGACCATCTCGATCAGATCGCGCGTGACGTAGCTTTCCATCTTGAAGTGCGGCGCCCACGGCGCTTGCGTCGCGTCCACATAGAAGCCCGCGCCTTGGCCGAGATCGTAGGCGGGATCATCGGCGACACCCTCGCCGCGCGGCGACGTGTCGGGCGCGACGATGGCGACGCGATGCTGCGCGGCCGCGCCGTATGCGCCAGCCTTGGTGGTGAAATTGTCTTCGGTGCAAGTGAGGCCCGAGAGCCAGATCAGATACGGAAACGGCCCCTCGCCTGGCGGCGTGAACACGGAGAAGCGCATCAGCGTGCCGGTCGCGGCGCTTTGATGCTGAGCGTAGGTGAGTGTGCCGCCGTGAATGCGGTGCTGGGCGCGAGTTTCCATGTTGGGCTCTTATGCGGTTGCGGACTGAGTTGCAAAGCGGGCGCGGTGTTCGGGGTTCGGTTTTCGGGGATCGAGGCGCGCAGATTTGGCGGCGCTGCGTGATCGCAAACACCGTTCCGACAACCGAGAACCGATACCCGAATCCCGAGAGAGGTGGGGCGCGCCGGAGGCGCTGGTTTAGTTCCGAGGTGCGTCGATCCTTGCGGACCAACGCTGCGCATCGAGCGCGCCCCTTCGTCGACCATTATTCCCGGACTGGGATAGGGCTTGCTCTGCTCACCTCGAGGGAAACCGCCGAGGGGCCTTAGACCCGAATTCACCAGATTTCACCGGTGCCACGTGCAACAGCTTCCGAGTGCTGCTGGGCCCTGCGGTTTCATGCCCCGCAGGCAATGCATGCGCCGTTCGTTTCGCCGCCTGGATCGGACCTCTGCCGAGCATCCCATCCTGCGCACTTCCTCAACAATGCCGACGTCTCCGCCTTCATCGAAGCGACGCGTGCCACGCTGGCCGCGGTCCAACATTCCAAAGCTTCGGTGCACTTCGAAATCCTCTCGTGTTGGACGCGAGGAGGCTACGGGCGGTGTGAAGCGGTTGAATAGATTCGCTGGGTGACGTTGAAGGCGTTCCGTTTTTGCGCGCTGGCTAGTGGGATAGAGCGCGGTGTATCCAGCAAAATTCTGGACCGCCTCCCCTTCTCCCTTGCGGAGAAGGGGCCGGGGGATGAGGGGCGAAGATGCACGTGCGTTTGGTGGAAGAACTTAAGCGCACAATGCGCCAACCATCGCGCTAGCTGAACGCCCCTCACCCCCTAGCCCCCTCTCCGCAAGGGAGAGGGGGAATAGTGCCGCTAGTTTGGTTTGGCGCCGTCTTTGGCGAAGCCGGCCATGAGTTCGGGGTATTGGTGCGGTTCTGGGAATTTGTCGAAGCTGTGTTTGGCGCCGCTGACGACGCCGGGCAGTTTTTCGCTCGTGTAGGATTCGATGTACGGGACGATCCAGCTGGCATCGTCGAGCATGGTCGGGCGGAAATTCACGAATTGGCCGCCGGCGATGCCCGAGGTGTAGAGCCAGTTTTTGCAGTACGCGCAGAAATGATGGACGCTGCTCTCGCGATGCTCGCCGCCGATTTCGGTCGCGCCTTCAACCTCAAGCCCCGCCGCCGGCAACATCAGCGAAAGCGAATAGGGCCCGCTGGTCAGCTTCTGACAGCCGCGGCAATGGCACGCCATTGTCACCATCGGCGCTGCGCTGATGCGCATTTTCACGCGGCCGCAGAGGCACGACGCGGACCAAGGGAGCTTCCAATCGGTCATTTCGTAAGCTCAGGTTTGATTGAGTATATATCGACGACTTCGCTCGATCGCTCGTCTCGCCATACAATAGCTTTTGGCGCGTATTCCTCCGGATAGAGAAGAACACGATCCCAAGTCTCTTCCCATGTGTCGAATCCGGGACGCGCACCGAGACCCGGCACAACATCCTCCCATAGAAACATCCATCCCGGAGGTGATGACCAAATTCGTAGTGAACGCCGCGGTGGCCCTTCCGACTCCGCCACGAAACTAAATTCCGGCTCTTGGTACGGCGCATAAGTAACCGCCGCTCCAAGCTCTGCTTCAGACAACTCTGGAAAGCGTTGACGTATCTCCGCAGCGTAAACGCCCTTCTGCTTCCAGTATGCCTGCACCTCAGCAACGGTGATTGACGTGCCTTCGACAAAAGGTTCGCCGCCAAACTTATCGGGATCGGTGACGATCGGGCGCGTCATCGCATCAATAAACCACCACGCTCCGAATGCTCTCGCCTTTGTGCATCAGGTCGAACGCTTCGTTGATGCGTTCGAGCGGCAGTTTGTGCGTGATCATTGGGTCGATGGCGATTTTGCCGTCCATGTACCAATCGACGATCTTCGGCACGTCGGTGCGGCCGCGCGCGCCGCCGAAGGCGGTGCCCTTCCAAACGCGGCCCGTCACCAATTGGAATGGACGCGTGGCGATTTCCTTGCCCGCTTCGGCGACGCCGATGATGATGCTTTCGCCCCAGCCGCGATGGCAGGCCTCGAGCGCTTGGCGCATCACAGTGGTGTTGCCGGTGCAATCGAACGTGTAATCGGCGCCGCCGCCGGTGAGTTCAACCAAGTGCGCGACGATATCGCCGCTGACATTTTTCGGATTGACGAAATGCGTCATGCCGAATTTGCGGCCCCATTCCTCGCGCGCAGGATTGATATCGACGCCGACGATCATGTTGGCGCCAACGAGCTTGGCGCCCTGGATGACGTTCAAGCCGATGCCGCCCAGGCCGAAGACGATGACATTGGCGCCGGGCTCGACTTGCGCGGTGTTGGTGACGGCGCCGACGCCAGTGGTGACGCCGCAGCCGATATAACAGGCGCTCTCAAACGGCGCGTCCTTGCGGATCTTGGCCAGCGCGATCTCCGGCAGCACGGTGAAATTCGAGAACGTCGAACAGCCCATGTAGTGAGCGACGGGCTTGCCTTTGTAGGAAAAGCGCGAGGTGCCGTCCGGCATCAGGCCTTTGCCTTGCGTGGCGCGGATGGCGGTGCAGAGATTGGTTTTGCGGCTGAGGCAGCTTTTGCACTGGCGGCATTCCGGCGTGTAGAGCGGAATGACGTGATCGCCGATTGCGAGGCTGGTGACCCCCGCGCCGAGTTCGCGGACGATGCCGGCGCCTTCATGGCCGAGAATGCTGGGGAAAATGCCTTCGCTGTCGAGGCCGTCGAGCGTGTAGGCGTCGGTGTGGCACACGCCGGTGGCTTTGATTTCGACCAGGACTTCGCCAGCCTTCGGGCCTTCGAGATCGAGTTCGACAATTTCAAGCGGCTTTTTGGCTTCGAACGCGACAGCGGCCTTCGTCTTCATCGGCATGGCTCCTTTGGCGGCGCTTATAGCGCAGCGCCGGGCCAATGCGTCAAAAGGAAAAGCTCAGCGGTGGTTGCGCTTGCCCTTCGCCGGCCGCTTGGTGGGGACGGACTTCGCCGTCTTCTTCTTGCGGACGGTCGCCTTGGATTTCGGCGACGGCTTTGCGCGCTCGGACTTCGACGGCGCCTCGTCGCGCGCACTCAAGCGGCTCGGCACTTCGGCCACGAAACGGCGCGCCGCTTGAACAAGCGCCTCCCGCCGCGCCGGCGACACCAGATGATCCTGCCCGGCCAAGATGTACACGGCTTCCACCGGGACGAGCGCCGCTACAGTTCGACCATAGCGATCGAATCCAATAACGGCGCCCTCGACTTGTGCGGTCTCAAGAGCTTCGGCGAAATTGGCGCGCGCCTCGGACGTGGAATAGATCCGCGATTTCCGATGTGCGCGTGTTGCCGCTTTCTTGCGAAGCTCTTTGACCGATTTCATCCCGTCGCCAACTCACTTTCCTCGGGCGGCAATTCTCCGAAGAGATAGCTGTCCCAATCGATTTGCGGGGCGAGGTCTCTCCAGCTTCGGAGCGCGAGAGCTATCCCCCCGCACTCAATCCAGACTGTCTGCAGCCGCGCCCCCGCGGTGCCCACGTGAGACGCAGGCTCGCGGACGCGCGTTAAGAATTGACGAATTTTCCGCCCACACATCTCATGTTGTACAAACGACACAGAATGCGTGCGGTATTGGGACAATTTGTCGGCAATACGCGCCCACAATGCTGCGCTTTGCTGCTTCACGTCCGCAACGCTAGCGCGCAAACGTGACAGGATCGCAGCAGCGTCGTGGCGCGCCGCCTCGATCCGATTTGGTAAATCCAGTTTTCCACGCAACTGCACGCTGCAATTCGGCGCAATTTCGCGCGCGTTGTCCTCCTCATCGGCCTGCGGGCCAACGGCGGCGTCGGCATTCGCCTCAGGTGCGTCCGCGACAATGACGGCGGTTGTGGTGTGCTCGGCTTCCTCTTGTGGCTGCTCACTTTGCCGCTTGTCGCTGGGTGGCGGGCGCCGCTTGAATCGCGGCGGCTGGTTCACTTTGTCCTGCGCTAGATTGATCTCGAAATGCCGCGCTTTGCGGTCGAGCTGCAGGCGCCATCCGTGCATCCTGAAGCGGATCGATTTGATCTGCGCCTCAATATCCTGACGTTTCGTCTCCGGCGCCAGTTCCCAACATTCTTCAATCGCCTGAATGCAGAACATCGTCCAACGACAGAAGGTCGTCACGTCGCTCATTTTCGGCGCACTCTTGATATCTTCTGGTTTCGCACCGACCCATTTCAAACTCGCAGTCGCCATCGCTAACGCCCTTTTTGCTTACCCCTAACGTGTGGTGCTGCAGTCGGCGCGAACCAAACAGGCAAATGACAGAGCCGTCAACGCGTGCCTTTTGCACCACAAGCATGCGCGCGTTCTGTACAGATTAGACAAAATGTTTGACGGGTGGCGTGCGCTGCTCTTTGGTCTGCGCGGTTCGGTTGGGTGCTGGGGTGACCCTGATGGATTCCGAGCCGGCGCCGGCGGGGGCTGCAGTCGCGAACCCCGCCGGCGTCACGTTCATCCTCCGCCCGCCGCCCGCGGACCACACGGCCAGCGCGACATTGCCAAAAAGCAATCCGAAAAATTTCGCCGGAGGGCGGAACGGAGCGCCGCCGGCCACGTTCTTTCCACGGCGCCGATCTACTCCCCCCGCCCAAGGCGCCACCGCAGCACGGGCCGGATCGGCAGATCCGGCCCACTGCCGTTCCCCTCAGATGCCGATGAAGTGGCTGGCGCAGCCGCCCCGTTCCGTCCAGGCGTGGAGCATCCAGCCGGTTTGCTCGTCGGTGCGCGGCGCGATCGGCTGGCCCGGATACATGGCGATGCCGTACGCCCATGAGGTCGAGGGCGCGACGACGACTGGCGCGTGCGCGATCTGTCCGAAGGCGACACGGTGATGGTGGCCGCAAATGACGCGCATGACGTGGGGATGCTTGGCGATGACGCGCGCCAGCAGGTCGGAATCGTGCAGGCCGATATTGTCAAACAGGAGATCGTGGGTGGGGAACGGCGGATGATGCAGCGCCACGATGGTGGGTTTGTGCGGCGCTGCGGCGAGCGTTTGATCGAGCCATTCCGCGCCGGCTTCGGTCAGCAATCCATACGTCTCACCCGGCACGATCTGATCGACCGCGACCACGCGCACCGGGAATTGCTCGATCGCGTAAGAGAGTGCGCCGGCGCGCGGAAGGTAGGTATGGCTGGGAAAGAGATCGCGCAGGCGCGAGCGTTCGTCATGATTGCCGGGCATCAGATAGAGCGGCGCCGGCGGGTCGCGCAGCGCGCGCGACAACGCTTCATATTCTTCCGCGCGCTCGTCATTGACGAGATCGCCCGTGAGCAGGATAGCGTCGGCGCGATACTCGGCGGCCTGGGCCATCGCCTTTTTGAGCTTGGCCGCCGCCACGCCCTGATCATCGGCGCGGACGTGCGTGTCCGAAATCTGCGCCAGCAAAAATCTGCCGCTCATGCGGCCCACCCCATGTTTCTCGTCGTCACGCCAAAGACAGCATAAACCAGGTCATGTGCATTGCATGTGACCGCGGGCACAGTGTCTGCAGTTGACAAAGCTCAGTCGAGCGTGCGCGCGACGCGGAAGCCGACGGCGGCGTTGCGCCGATCGGCGGGGGCCGATTGCCGCGCGGCGGCGCGCAGGATTTGCGCCTGATCGGAGAAACCGCCGCCGCGATAGACGTGACGCGCGCAATTGTTTGCCTGAACCGCGGCGCCGTCGATGGGCGCTTGGTCGTAATTGGCGACGTAGCAATCCTCGACCCACTCGCCCACATTGCCGTGCATGTCGAACAGCGCCCAGGCATTGGCGTCGTGTGCGCCGACGGTGCTGGTTTGGCGGGCGCGGAAGGTGGCTTGGGTGGCGGTGACGCGCGGGCCGAAGGCGTAAGCGTCGGACGCGCCGGCGCGGGCGGCGTATTCCCACTCGGCTTCGCTGGCCAAGCGATAGCGCAAGCCGCCGGCCTGCTGGTTCAGCCAATCGAGATAGGATTGCACGTCGTTCCAGGACACGCCGGTGACGGGGCGCGCGCCGCGGCCCCAGCCATTGTCGGGCGGCGAAAAGCCGTTGCAGCCGCCGCCGGCCAAGCATGCGTCCCATTGCGCGAAGGTGATCTCGTATTTGCCGATCGCGAACGGCGAGATCGAGACTTCGCGTTGCGGGCCTTCATCGCGGCCCCGCCCTGCTTCGCTGGCGGGCGAGCCCATGACGAAGATGCCGCCGGGCAGCACCACCATCTCGGGGCAATTGGCGCAATCGGTGAAGGTGTGGCCGGCTGTGTAGGTCGCCGCGGTCGGGACCATATCGATCACCGGCTGCTCGTCGCTCAGCGCGCCATTGATCTGTGGCGACGCTACCGCATCGGGCTGCTGCTCAGCCGGCAGGAATTGTTGCGAGAACCGCCAGATCGTAGGCGCGAAATACGCGCCGATCGCCAGCAGCGCGATGGCGACGCCCATCGACGCGTAGCGGCGCGCGGCGCGCACGAAGCGCTGGCGTTTGGAAAGGATCTCAAACGTCTGCACGCGCTGCTCGATATTATCGAGCGGCTTCTGCCCGCGCGCCTGGAACGCCGCCGTCGGCGACGAGCGCGCCATCGAGCGGAATTCGGCGGAGACGAGCGCGGTGCCGGGCTCCGCCAATTCTTGCAGACGCGCGGCGACGTTGACGCCATGGCCGAGCAGATCGTTGGTCGCCGTGACGACGACGTCGCCGACATGGGCGCCGACGCGGATTGGCGGCTCGCCTTTGGGGCGCTTGTCGAGAATATCTTGAACCGCGCCCAGAGCAGAACCGGCCGAGCCGAATTCCAGCATGAAGCCGTCGCCGGCGGTGTTGAACAAGCGCCCGCCATTCTTGGCCGCGACTTGCTCGATGCGCGCGCGCAGGTTTTCCACCTTGCGGGCGGCGTTGCGCTGATCGCGCTCGGACATCGTTGAGAACCCGACGATGTCGACCGCTACGATCGACGCCAAACGGATTGTCCGCTCCTCAGTATTTTCGACCACGGCTCATCATCCCCACGCCCGCGAGGATAGCCTCCTGCCCGAGGCAATACCATCCTTGGTTCAATCGGCTGAATCCGCGATGAGCAAAAGCGCGCTCATGTTCTGGATGAAGGTTCCCGTCGAAATGCCTGTTACCGGGGTGTCGGTGACGTAAGGCGAGGTGTCGAAACGGTCGCCGACCAGAGTCTGGCTGAAATCGCCGGGCGAGGGCGCCGCCGGCGGCTCGCCCGCGTAGGGTTGGGACGTAGCCGTGAGCGGGGTCGGCCAATACCCGTCCGCGTTGAGTTCGGCGATCAATTGGCGGGCGCGTTCCGGCGTGGGTCGTTCGAAATCGCCGCCGCCCGCGTTCGAGGTCATATCGGAGACTTCGATATTCTCGGTGGTGAAGAAGCGCGGCAGTTCGAAGCCGGCTTGTGGACGCAATGGCGACGACGCGCGCAAGAGATCGGGCGAAGCAGCGCGCAAGCGCTCAAAGCGTGTGCGCAACGCATCTAGATTGATCGCGCGCCATTGCGAGTAATGCGTGATCGGCTTGGCCGGATCGTAATTCCAATAATATTCGCCGCTCGCCGCGTTCGAACCGCGACGATGATTGATGCGGGCGCGGTTTGTGCCGAGTTCGATGAAAGTCGGATATTCGCGGCCGCGCACTTGGATCTGATCGGCGGGCAAGCGCACTGATTGTAACCAATCGAGCGCTTCAGGAATGCGTGCGATGAACCGCTCATCGCCCGTCCATTCATAGAAATCCATCATCTGCGCGATATTGCCGGCGGTGGTGTGCGTCGCCAGCGCGTCCGGCTCGTAAGAACGCGCGCCGATGGGCGCGAGTGTCTCGTGGTGGTGTTGCAGCCCCCAGCCCGCTTGGGGCGCGGGCTGTTGCGTGACGATGAATATCTCCATCGCGCGGCGGATCGCCGCCAAGGCGCGCTCATCGCCGAGCGTATGATAAACCATGAGCAAGAACTTGATGTTCTCGTCCGCAACCGCGTCATTAAACGTAATATAGCGCGTGTAATCCGGATGGCCGTGCAGCGACGGCGCATCATTCACGAACGGAAAACGCTGCGGCCAGCCGCCGTTTTCGTATTGGCTGTCGAGCACAAACGCGATCGCGCGCTCCAGCGGCGCACGCAGACGCGACGAACGGCGCACGAGATATAAGCGCAGCAAGAATTGCGACGCTTCCGACGTGCCCGCGTCATCGAAAGTCGCGTTGCCGTAATAATGGTGGAATTCTTCGAGCCGCCAGCCATTCTTGCCGATCGTGTCGTACCAGCGGCGCGTGCTCTCCTCGCCCGCGAAATCGTAGAGATAATTCCAGCCGCCCGCTGGATGCTGCGCGGCGATCAGACCTTCGGCGACTTCCATCGCGGCTTGGTAGTAGAACTCGTCGCGCGTGGCGTTGAAGCAATCGAGATAGAGATGGCCGACCGTCGCCGTGCCCGGCGGCTGAATCCAGATCATCGTCGGGTAGGCTTCCATCTCGCCCCAGCGGCGCGAGAAGTCCGGCAGATAGGACCAGACATAGCCGCCGCGATACGCCGCCTCTTCGCGCATGAACCGCGCGGCGCGCTTCATCGCGTCTCGCGCTTGGGCTCGGAGTTCATTGCCACCGGTGTCAGCGCCAGGGTCAAAAAAAGAGGCGCATGCGCTCGTCAACACAGCGCCCGAGGCGCCGGCCAGCAGGCCGCGGCGTGAGGTGGAAAAGCTCTTCATCAGCCTTCGCGATCCTTCCCTTCGAGCCTAGCGCGACGGACCGGGGGCCGGCGGCGCGAGCTCGTGCTTCTTGATCTTGCCCGCGGCGGTGCGCGGGAACTCCGTCACGAACGTGACGTGACGGGGGGTTTTATAGCCAGCCAGACCCGCCCGGCAAAACTGAATCAATTCGGTGGGGCTGACCGGCGACGCCTCGGGGCGGAGCTGGATGAAGGCGTGGCCGACCTCGCCCCATTTTTCGTCGGCGACGCCGATGATGGCCGCCTCAAGCACCGCCGGATGCCGCGCGAGCAGGTTCTCGATCTCAGCCGGGTACACGTTTTCGCCGCCGGAAATGTACATGTCCTTGATGCGGCCAGCGACGTAATAGCAGCCGTCCGCGTCGCGACGGCCGACGTCGCCGCTCTTGAGCCAGCCATCGGCGGTGAAAGCCCTCGCCGTCTCTTCCGGCCTGTTCCAATAGCCCGGCGTGAGGCCCGCGCCGCGCATCCAGATTTCACCGCTCTCGCCCTCGGGCACGTCGCGGCCTTGGCCATCGACGATGCGCACATCGAGCAGCATTTGCGGTTTGCCAACGGAGCCGATCTTGGTGAGTGCATCTTCGGGCGCGGCGACGAACGCGGTCGGCCCAGTTTCAGTCATGCCGTAGCCGTTGCACACGCGCACGCCTTTCGCGGCGTAGCGTTCGACCAACACGTCGGGCAAGGGCGCGCCGCCGCAGCCCCAGGCGCGAACGCGAGAAAGATCGGCGCGTTCGAACTCGGGATGCAGCGCGAGTTGCTGATAGACGGCCGGCACGGCGAAGAAGACATCGACCGAAGGCATCAACGCAAATGCACGCGCTTCGTCGAACCCTGGCATCACGGTCACCGTGCCGCCGGCGATCAAAGTCGGCAGCGTGACGAGCTGAATGCCCGCAGTGTGAAAGAGCGGCAGGAAATTGAGCGTGCGATCGCCAGCGCGCACGCCAAACGCTTGGCTCACATGAAACGCGTTCACCGCGCTCATCTGATAGGTCTGGATCACGGCCTTCGGCACGCCGGTGGTGCCGGAAGTGTAGGAGAGCGTCCAGATGTCGTCGCCGTTCCAGCGGGATTCGGTTCGGAGAGGTGGGGCGGCGACGAGCGCTGACTCATAGCGCTCCCCCGCGTGCGGGGGAGCTGTCAGCGAAGCTGACTGAGGGGGGACAGCGCTAGTGTTTGACGGACTTTCCCCCTCCCCTCGCTTCGCTCGGACCTCCCCCGCACGCG
>NZ_DASVYD010000067.1:0-30083 GCF_036392335.1 Vitreimonas sp. | reverse complement strand
CACAAGGCCAAGGCGAAATCCGCCAGATCGTGTCCACCACATCCTTCGGCATGTGCGTCGGCTATTGCACGACGCGGCTCGAAATCAGCGAAGGCCAAGCCGTACTGATCCGCGACGGACGCGGCGGCCGCGGCGGCGCTGAACTCCCCGACCAAATCTTCACCGCCACACTCACCGCAGTCGAATGGCAAGAGCTCTCGCACTTAGCCGCCGCAACCGATCTCAGCGATCTCCCCGCCACGATCGGCTGCCCCGATTGCGCCGACGGCGGCGCTGAATCGCTCAGCATCAACGGCGCCACGCCGACGACGTTCGACTTCGGCGCCACGATCAATGAAGCCCAGCCCTTGCTCAACCGCGTCCGCGCCCTGCGCGAACGGCTAACACCGGCGCAATAGCGCTCACCCGGCGAAACCCAGCTCGATCATCTTCGCCGCTACAAATATCACCAGCAGCGCCAGCGGCGCGCCGACGCGGCCATAATCCATGAAGCGATAGCCGCCCGGCCCCATCACCAGAAGATTGTTTTGGTGGCCGATCGGCGTCAGAAAGTCCGACGAGGCGCCGATCAACACAGCGATCAGCAACGCGTCGGGCGACACGCCAATCGCTTGCGCCACCGACACCGCGATCTGACCCATGATGATCGCAGTCGCGACATTGTTGAGGAAGATCGACAGCAGCATCGTCGCCGTCACCATCGCCGCCGCCGCCCAGAACAAGGGCGCGCCGCCCAGCAACTGCGCGAGTTCGCCCGCGAAAATCAGCGCCGCCCCGGACGATTGAAAACTCTCACCAACCGGAATCATCGCGCCGATCAGCACGATGATCGACCAATCCACCGACGAGTAGATTTCCTTCGGCGGCAAAAAGCCAAGTGCGGCTATCAACGCCGCCGCGGCGCCAAACGAAAACGCCGTCGGCATGCCGACCGACACCGACGCCACGACCGCGGCGACGTAAATCCCCAGCGCCGTCAACGCGCGTGGCAAATTGATCTGCGCGCTGGCGCGGCGCGCGACCTCTAGCAAGCGCGCGTAGCGCGCATAAATCGCGATCTGCTCAGCGGACCCATGCATCGTCAGCTGATCGCCCGCTTCGACCCGCAAACGTTGCATCGGCTGGCGCACCTCCGCGGCGCGTCGGCCACCCGCGATCACAACCACTTCGCCGTTCGTATCCCAGCGCACCGTATCGACCGGACGTCCAACCAGCGGCGATCCGTTGCCCACCACAACGACAATCGTCGCCGCGTCCTCCGCCGACGACCGTTGCGCATGGAGCGAAAGGTTCAGCTTCTTGGCCGCCTCCCAAGGATCAACCGCGCCGCCAAGCAACAGCCGATCCCGCGCCTGCAGCGGCCGCGCGGTGGCCAAGTCCAACACGCGGCTGCCGCGCAGCACCGCGAGCGCCGCCACCTTTGCGTTCTTTAGCGCCTCGATCAGCGCGGCCTCCGCGTCCGCGTTCATCTCCTCCTGCGAAATCGGACCAAGTTCGAAGACAGCATAAGCGTCCTTTGACGCGGCCTCGCCGGAATCGCGCCGCGGCGCGAGGCGCCAGCCGACCAAGCAAATATACGCCACGCCCGCGATCGCGACCGCCCCGGCTACGGGCGTCATCTGGAAAAATGCGAACGGCGCGCCCAATTGATCCTCGCGCACCGACGACAAGATCAAATTCGCCGGCGTGCCAATCAAGGTCGTCATGCCGCCGAGAATGGTGGCGAACGCCATCGGCATGAGCCCCGCACTTGGCGGCAGATTGTGCGCCCGACACACGCCGACCACCGCCGGCATGGTGATCGCGAGGGCTGCGATGTTGTTCATAAACGCCGAAAGCGTTGCGCCGATGATCAGAATAACGCCCAGCTGCAACGGGAACGGCGCCTTCAGAGCGGCAAGCCTATCCGTCACCGCATCGGCCACGCCGGAAAGTTCGATCGCGCGGCCGATGATGAGCACCGCGACGATCACCACCACCGAGTGATCAGCGAAGCCAGAGAACGCATCCGCCGGCGCCACCAGGCCGAGCAACAGACACGACGCCAGCGCCAGAAGCGCAACAAGATCGTGCCGCACACGCCCCGAAGCAAACAAGGCCAACGCCACGCCCAGAACGAGCGTGCTGAGTATCGCGGGGCTCATCCGCGTGGGCCTCTCACGCCGCCGCCGCCCCCAGCTTCCCCGGCAGCGCATTGGCATACGCCGTAATATCGCCCGCGCCCAAGCACACAACGATATCGCCCGGCTTCGCCTCAGCGCGTACGAACTCCGGCAAATTATCCAAATTCGCAATCCGCCGCGCATCGCGATGGCCGTGGCTTTTCAAGCTGATTGCCAGCGCATCGGCGTTGATATCATCGATCGGCTGCTCGCCCGCCGCATACACATCGGCCACGCAGACGATATCCGCGTCGTTGAAGCAAGTGGAGAATTCATTGAACAGATCGCGCAAGCGCGTGTAGCGGTGCGGCTGCACGATGGCGAGCACACGGCCCTCTGTCATTTCGCGCGCAGCAGAGAGCACCGCCGCGATCTCAACCGGGTGATGCCCGTAATCGTCAACGATGCGCACTTCATTCCAATAACCGGTCGTGGTGAAGCGCCGTTTCACGCCAGCGAACTTCTTCAAGCCGTTGCGAATGCCGCTATCGGTCACGCCCAGCTCACGCGCCACGGCGATCGCCGCCACCGCGTTCTGCACGTTGTGCCGCCCCGCCACCGGCAAGAAGAGATCGTGCAGCGTAACGCCCGGCCCTTCGCCCTTCTTGCGCGCCACCACGTCAAACGTCGAGCCATCGCGCGAGGGGCGCACATTCATCGCGCACACATCAGCCTGCGGATTGAAGCCATACGAAATCACGCGCCGATCGCGCACCTTCGCCGCCAGCGCCTGCACCTGCGGGTGGTCAAGGCACATCACGGCAAAGCCATAGAACGGAATATTCTCTACGAACGTCTGATACGCCGCATTCATCGCCTCGGCCGAGCCGTAATGGTCGAGGTGCTCTGGATCCATATTAGTAACGACCACCGCCGTCGCGCGCAGACGCGTGAAGGTGCCGTCGCTTTCGTCGGCCTCCACCACCATCCACTCGCCTTCGCCCATGCGGGCGTTGGCCCCATAGGCGTTGATGATGCCGCCATTGATCACGGTCGGGTCTTTGCCGCCCGCATCGAGCAAGGCTGCGATCATCGAGGTCGTCGTCGTCTTGCCGTGCGTGCCGCCGATCGCGACCGTCCACTTCAAGCGCATGATCTCGGCCAGCATCTCGGCCCGGCGCACGATCGGCACGCCGCGCGCGCGTGCTGTATCCACTTCCGGGTTGCCGTTTTTGATCGCCGAGGAAATCACCACCACGCCGGCGTTCGCCGCATTCTCGGCCTTATGGCCGATATGGATCTCGATGCCCTGCGCGCGCAACCGCTCAATATTGGCGCCATCCTTGGCGTCCGAACCGCTGACGTCATAGCCAAGATTCTTCATCACGGCGGCGATGCCGGACATGCCAATCCCGCCGATGCCGACGAAATGAATAGTCCCAGTGTCAAACGGAATGGCGCGACGCAGCATGTAATCCCCAAACGCTTTGGAGCGCCATTATAGGGAGGCATCGCGGCGGCAGATAGGCGCCTTTACGCGCCGCCGAACACCATCCGCGCCCGCGCCAAGACCGCTTTCGGCCCCTGGATCACCACCAATGCAAACACGCCCGACGCCGCCAGCGCGCCACCTGCGCTCAGCACCGGAATCCAAGCCCCCGCACTGACGCTCGCGAACTGCACCAGCGCCAACACCAAGCCCAACGCGGTAAACGCCGCCACCTGCATCAAGCCACGCGTCCACGCCTCGCGGCGCGCAGCACGCGCGCTGACACGGGCCAGCACATCAAACCGGAACCCCGGATCGGGCGTCTTCGGCGCTTCACCAAGCAGTGCGGCAAGGGAGAGATCGTCACTCATGGGTTCGTCTCCGGCGTGAGACCGAGCGCCGCCTGCAGCCGCGCCCGTCCACGCGTAATATGGGACTTCACCGTCCCCAGTGGAAGCTTCAACACCTCAGCGGCTTCCGCATGGGTAAAATCTTGGCCCAGGCACATCGCCAGCACGGCGCGCTGATCGGCCGGCAGCTCCTCCATCGCCCGGCGCAAGGCCAAGCGCTCCGGCGTGTTCTGCGGCGCATCCGTGTGGCTGTCCTCCAGCTCCGAATAGGCCGTATCGCGCGCCAAGCGGCGATTGTCGGCGCGCCTGCCGCGACGCCAATATTGGAACGCCACGCCGCAGATGAAGCTGCGCAGGCTAGAGCGTCCGTCATAACGGTGCAGCACTTCCCAGGTGCGCGCGAACGCCTCCTGCGCGATGTCGTCGGCATCGGCGTACGAGCCAACGAGCCGGCGCAGGAAGGCGCGGACCGCCGGCTGATGCGCGTCGACCAATCGGCCGAACGCACGCATGTCGCCGCGTCGCGCGAGCCCTAGGAGGCGCGCTTCTTCGGCCGGGTCCATATGCGGATCACTTGCGGCCGAAGAGCAGAATGAGCAGCGAGCCGAGCGCGAGCACAGCCATCGTCACCGTCACGATCAGAAACGCGAACGCATAATCCTCGGCCTGCACATACCAATAGCCGACGCCAAAACCGGCCGCGAGCGCGGTGAACGTGACAGCGCTCCACGCCGTCGAGTTCTTGCTCGATCCGGTCTTGCGCACGCCGTCGACTTCGTACTCATCTTCTTCCTCGCGCAAGGCGAGCTTCAGAATTTCCGGCGGCGGTTCCTTGCCCTGGTCGATGTAGGATTTCACCAAATCCAAGGCGCGGCGCGTGCGCTTGGCGCTTTGGTTGGCGCCCTGAAACGCCATGGCCATGCCGAAGATTGGAAACATCAGCCACCAATAGGCGGCGAAGAATTCAGCGAACGTCACGTTGAGCCCCCAATTGTTCGTTCGTCGCGCGGATCGTGCGCGACGGGTTCGGCTCGCCCTTGATCGCGTTAATCATTGCGATCGCGAACCACGCCATCGGGAACATCAGCCACCAATAATCCCGGAACAAGTCTTCCATGATCCAGCCCTCCGGACCCAAAACGGCCCTTCGAACACTATCCGCCGCTGAGGGCGGGTCTGGATGCAGGGAGAACTGCCCCTCTCTAAGCGGCCACGCTCTCGGCCAAATCCGCCAGCGTCTTGGCCGCTTCAGGCTTCGCCGAGGCCCGCGCCGCGGCGGCGCGGACGGCCAGCCCATGCGGATCCGCCAAGCGCCGTTCCAGGCACGACGCCAGCGCCGCCGGCGTAAATTCCTGCTCGGTAAACAGATCAGCAGCGCCCACAGCGGTCAGCCCCTCGGCGTTCGCCGTCTGGTGATCGTCCGCCGCCGCCGCGAACGGCACCAAGATTGCGGGCCGTCCCGCCACCTGCAGCTCGGTCACCGAAGAGGCGCCCGCGCGCGCAATCACCAGGTGCGCAGCGCCCAGGCGCTGGCCCATGTCATTGAAGAACGGCGCCACTTCCGCCTTCACCTTGGCCTTGTCATAGACCTTCTTCGCATCCTTGAGCTGCTCCTCGCGCACCTGATGCACGACATCGAGCCGCGTTTTCAGCGCATCCGGCAACAATGCAAACGCCGCCGGAATCACTTCACCGAACACGCGCGCGCCTTGACTGCCGCCAATGATCAGGATGTTGATCCGTCCGCCCGCCGGCGCTTCCGGATACGGCCGCTCGCGCACCGCCAGGATCGGCAAACGTACAGGATTGCCGACCACGCGTTTGCGATCCGCCGCCTTCTCCGGCAGCCGGTCCAACCGCTCGAAGCCGCACGCGACGATCTTCGCGCTCGTCGCCATCGCGCGATTGACGCGCCCCAGTACGGAATTCTGTTCGTGAATCAGGATCGGCACTTTGTGTGCGCGCGCCGCCATCAAAGCCGGGAACGAGGGATAGCCGCCGAAGCCCGCCACCAACGCAGGCTGCAATTCGGCAAACCGCGCCTTCGCCGCATTGATGCCGCGCATGATCTTGAACGCCGCCGGAATCGCCGTGATCGGATTGGCCGAGAGTGACGCCGCCGGCACATCTTCAATGCGCTCGGCCGGGAACCCCTCGGCGTACCGGCGCCCGCGCGCGTCCGTCATCAATACGACACGCCAACCGCGCCGGAACATTTCCTCCGCGAACGCCGCAGCGGGGAACAAATGGCCGCCGGTGCCGCCCGCGGCGATGACAACGACTTTCTTGTTCATCGCTTCAATAATTTCTGCGTGCTGGAAAAAGATAAGCGCCGGGACGGTCGCGAAGAAGAGAAAGGCAGAACCCAAACGCCAGCGCGGAGCCGATCATCGAGGAGCCGCCGAACGAAATGAATGGCAGCGTCATGCCCTTGGCCGGCAGCAATGACAAGTTCACCGCGATATGGATCGCCGCCTGCGCGACCAACAGCGTCACCAGCCCTGCAGCCGCAAGTTGTTCGAACCCGTCGTTTAAACGGCTCGCGCGCGAAAGCCCGCGAAACGCCAGCACGAAGAAAACCGCAATCAATCCAAGCGATGCGATCAAACCAAACTCTTCGGCCGCAACCGCAAACACAAAATCCGCGTGCGCGTCCGGCAACGAGCGCTTGATCACGCCCTCGCCCGGCCCGCGACCAAATACCCCGCCCGCCGCGATCGCATCGAGCGCGCGATTGACCTGATACGCCGCGTCGCCTTCCGGATTGAGCCACGTATCCACGCGTTCCCGCGCGTGCGGGTAGAAACTGTAAATCGCCCACGCGCCCAACGCCGCCAACGCGCCGCCGCCCAGCAAATAGCGCAACGCGATGCCGGAGAGCATCAGCATCGGCGCCAAGCAGATCAGCAACAGCGCCGTCTGCCCCACGTCCGGCTGCGCCAGCAACGCCGCGGCCGCGAGCGCCATCAGCCCGAGCGACACAAGCCGCCCAGGGAACTTCGGTTGCTTCATGCTTTCGCTGAGCATCCATGCCCAGACTACGATCAAAGCGGGCTTCAGGATTTCGGATGGCTGAAAAGAAAAGACGCCAAAATCAAACCAACGCTGCGCGCCCTTCACTTCGGGCCCAAACAGCGCCGCCAACGCCGCGAGCGGCAGACACAGCGCCACAAGAATTGTTCCCGCGCGCCGGACCTGTTTCGGTTCCAACGCCGCAGCGCTCAGCATCACCAACAAACCAAGCGCCGCATAGGCCGCCTGCCGCGCCGCGAAATAGAACGCTTCCTCGATGCGAATACGCGCCGTCGCCGCAGGGCTTGCCGCCATCGAAAACAGAATGCCGGCCGCGAACAGGATCAGCGCGACGATGATCAGCGTGCGGTCGTAGCTGCGCACGCGGTCGATCGCCATGCCGAAACGATCGGCGATCGCGCTCAAGCCTTGCCCCCGCTGCGCTGCGGCGGCGCATCCTGGAGCGCGTTCACGTACTTGCGGAATTGATCGCCCCGATCCTCGTACGATTTGAACTGATCGAACGACGCGCACGCGGGCGACAACAATACCACCGGGTGCGGCTCGCCCGAGGCTTTCGCGTCGTTGAAAGCGAGCTTGACCGCCGCTTCCAGATTGCCGGCCATCGTCACCGGCACTTTGCCGCGCAGCACGTCGGAGAATTCGCCCGCCGATTGCCCAATCAGATAGGCCTTCGCCATGCGCGGAAAGAACGGCGCCAACTCATCGATGCCGCCATCCTTGGCCACGCCGCCGGCGATCCAATAGACGCGCGGATACACCGCCAACGCCTGCGCCGCCGCATTCGCGTTCGTCGCCTTTGAATCATTGATAAAGCGCACGCCCTCGATCGACGCGACGCGCTCCAAGCGATGCGGCAAACCGGGGAAGGTCGTAAACGCATGCGCGATCACGCGCGTATCGATGCCCAGCGCCGCCGCCGCCGCATAGGCGGCCGCCGCGTTCTGCGCATTGTGCTTGCCGGCCAACGCCGGCGCCTGCGCGAGATCGGCCACGATTTCAGAACGCCCGCTGCGCGCATCGATGATCTTGCCGTTCAACGCCGACACGCCGCGCCCCAGCGCCTGGCCCGAGGAAATCGGCGCCACGTGCTGTGCGCCCGCGCGCGTCAGCTCCGTGCACACCCGCGCGCAATAGGCATCGTCCACGCCGATGATCGCCCAATCGCCGGCGCCCTGGTTCAAGAAGATGCGCTTCTTGGCTTCGAGATACGCGGCCATGTCGCCGTGACGATCAAGATGGTCCGGCGTCAAATTCAGCCAGACCGCCGCATCCAGGCGCAGGCTCGAGGTCAGATCGAGCTGGTACGAGCTCAATTCAATCACATAATACGCGCCCGCATGCAGCGGCGGCTGATCCAGCAACGCGTCGCCAATATTGCCGCCGAGCCGCACGTCCTTGCCGGCTTCCTTCAAAATGTGCGCGATCAAAGCCGATGTCGTCGACTTGCCGTTCGTACCCGTCACGCCAATCAGTTTCGGCCGTTGTGTCGGCGGCAGCGCGTTCACCGCGCGCGCGAACAATTCGATGTCGCCCATGATCGGCACGCCGGTCGCCTCAGCCAGCGTCACCACACGATGCGGCTCAGGAAACGTCAGCGGCACGCCGGGCGACAGCACCAGCGCTGCGAACGTGCGCCAATCGCGACTGTTGATGTCGGAGACGGTCACGCCTTCCGCCGCCGCCTTCGCGCGCGAGACGTCGCTGTCGTCCCACGCGTGCACGCGCGCCCCGCCCGCGGCCAACGCCTTCGCCGCCGCAAGCCCCGTCCGGGCCAGCCCGAACACGGCGACGTCGCGTCCTTTGAATTCGGTGATGGGGATCATGGCTGTGCTTTGAGGCAATGGGCAGTAGGCAATAGGCAATAGTGGACCGGAGCGCCCATCGCCCCATTGCCCACGGCCCACTGCCTATTGCCTCGGTTCAAGAACACGCATCGCCCTCCAAAGAGCGACTTTCCTGCGCTGCTTCGCGGCGTTAACGCAAGATTACCGCGCAATCATCAGCGCAGCTTGAGCGTCGCCAAGCCTGCCATCGCGAAAATCGTCGAGATGATCCAGAAGCGGATCACGATCGTCGGCTCCTGCCAGCCGAGCTTTTCGAAATGGTGGTGCACCGGCGCCATCAGGAACACACGCTTGCCGGTGCGCTTGAACACCGCGACCTGGATCATCACCGAAAGCGTTTCGAGCACGAACAGACCGCCGACGATCGCCAGCACCACTTCATGCTTGCTCGCCACCGCTACCGCGCCCAGCAGGCCGCCCAGCGCCAGCGAGCCCGTATCGCCCATGAACACGCGCGCCGGCGGCGCATTGTACCAGAGGAAGCCCAGCGAGCCGCCCAGCAACGCGCCCAGAATCGTCGCCAACTCCCCGACGCCGGCGACGTGGGGAATGCCGAGATAGGATGAGTAATCGACGCGGCCGACGAGATAGCAAATCATCCCGAACGTGGCGGCGGCGATCATCACCGGAACGATCGCCAAACCATCGAGGCCGTCCGTCAAGTTCACGGCATTGCCAAAACCCGTGATCACGATCATCGCGAAGATGATGTAGAAGCCCAGAAGCTGCACGCCCCAACCCTGCACGAACGGCAGCGCCACCGCCGTCAGCGGGTCGCCATGCATCAGCGCATTGATGAAGCCCTGCACGTCATGGGTTTGGCCAGGCGTCGTCGCCACCCATTCCGCCACCAGCATGATCAGCACCGCAACCAGCGCCGTGCCGAATTCCGCGCCCAAGCGCACGCGGGCGGAGAGGCCGCCATGATGCTGTTTCGTCACCTTCGCGAAATCATCGATGAAGCCGATCGTGCCGAAGCTCAGCGTCACCAGCAGCACCGCCCACACATAGGGGTTTTCCAGATCCGCCCAGAGCAGCGATGAAATCCCCAAGCTGATCAGAATGATCAGCCCGCCCATCGTCGGCGTGCCCTTCTTTGTGAGCAAATGCCCTTCCGGGCCGTCGCTGCGGATCGGCTGGCCCTTGCCCTGCTTCTTGCGCAGCCAGGCAATGAACGGCGCGCCAATGGCGAACGCGATCACCATCGCCGTGAACATCGCGCCGCCGGTGCGGAAAGTGATGTAATTGAAGAGATTGAAGAATTGCGATTGATCTTCGAGTTGACCGAGAAGCTCGAGCATCAATTATCCCCACCGAGGCGCGACAGCGCTGCAACGACACGGCTCATTTTTGATCCGTTTGAGCCTTTGACGAGCACGATGTCTCCCGCCTGCAGCGATCCTGCAATCACTGGAATCAGCGCGTCCGCAGTTTCGGCATAGCCCCCGCGCAGGTTCGGCGGAAGCGCCTCCATAAGGGCGGCCATGCGCGGTCCCGCCGCGAATACGAGATCGACGCCCGCCTCCTGCAGCGGCGTCGCTAGGCCGGAATGATAGGCTTGCTCCTCCGGCCCGAGTTCCAACATATCCCCAAGCGCCGCAATGCGCCGTCCGCCGCCCGCCGGCTTGCGCGCGCCCAATGTGGAAAACGCCGCCGCCATCGAGGCGGGATTGGCGTTGTAGGAATCATCCACAAGCAAGAACGGCCCGAACGGCGCCGCAACGCGCGTCGCCACACCGCGCCCATCGAACGCGCGCAAATGCTCCAGCGCATGCGCCGCCGCATCGAGGTCAGCGCCAACGACATCCGCCGCCGCCAACGCCGCGACCGAATTCAACGCCCAATGCGCGCCTTCCACGCCGACGCGATAGCGGATCACGCGGCCCAGAATTTCCGCCTCCGCCGTCGAACCGGTGTCGTCCATGTCGAATTTCAGCAAACGCGCTTCGCACACAGCGTCACGGCCGAAACGGATCAGGTTCGCGCCATTGCGTTCCGCCGCCTCGATCAAACGGCTCGCGTGCGGCGCTTCGTTCGGCACCAGTGCTGCGCCCCCCGGCTCCAGCCCCGCATAGATGTCCCCCTTCTCGTCGGCGATCGCTGCGAGCGAACCCAAATTCTCCACATGCGCCGGCGCGATCGTCGTCACCAACGCCGCGTGCGGGCGCACGAGTTGCGTCAGCGGCAGAATTTCGCCGCGATGGTTCATGCCGATCTCGAACACGGCGAACCGGCTCTCCGCCGGCATGCGCGACATCGTCAGCGGCACGCCCCAATGATTATTGTAGCTCTTTACGCTGCGATGCGTTTGCCCGCTCGCGGAGAGACACACCGCCAACGCTTCCTTGGTCGATGTCTTGCCCACCGACCCCGTCACCGCCACGCGCTTGGCCGCCGAACGCTCGCGCGCCGCTTCACCCAGCTTGCGCAAACCGTCCAGCACGTCCGGCACAACAAGCGCCGGCCCCATGCCTTCGGCCTTGCTCGCATCCGAGATCAGCGCAGCCCCCGCGCCCGACACAAACGCCTGCGCCAGAAAATCATGCCCATCGCGCACATCTTTGAGCGCCACGAACAAATCGCCCGGCTCCAATGTGCGCGTATCGATCGAGACGCCGCCCGCGCTCCACTGATCGCCATTGATCAACCGGCCGCCCGTTGCGCGCGCCGCTTCCTGCGCGGTCCAAAGCTCACTCATGCTTAGCTCTCCAACGCCGCGCGCGCGACGTCCTGATCCGAGAAGGGATGCGTGACGCCTTTGATAATCTGCCCGGTCTCATGACCTTTGCCCGCGATCATCAGCGCATCGCCGGCTTTTAGCATCGCCACCGCTTCGCGGATCGCTTGCGCGCGATCGCCAATCTCCAGCGCGCCGGGCGTCGCCGCCAAAATCTGCGCCCGGATCGCAGCCGGATCTTCGCTGCGCGGATTGTCGTCCGTCACGATCACCACATCGGCATGCCGCGCCGCGATCGCGCCCATCTTCGGCCGCTTGCCCGCGTCGCGATCGCCACCGCAGCCGAACACGCAAATGATCCGCCCCGGCGCATGCGGACGCGCCGCGCGCAGCAACACATCCAAACCATCCGGCGTGTGCGCGTAATCAACAAACACATGCCCGCCGCTCTTGCTCTGGCCCACATGCTCCATGCGCCCCTTCACCGGCTTCAACTTCGCCATGCCGGCAAACGCCGCCTCCGGCGTCTCGCCCGTCGCCAGCGCCAAGGTCGCCGCGCACACCGCGTTCAGCGCCTGAAACTCACCAATCAGCGGCAGCTCGACGTCATATTCCTTGCCGTTCCACGTCAACGTCATCGATTGCGCATTCGGACGCGGCTGAATCTCCACGATCTTCAGCGCGTGATCGCGCGGCGCACGCCAGCCGCACAGGATCACATCCAGCCCGTTTTTCTTCGCGCCGGCCTCGAACGCAGCGCCTTCCGCCGCATCCGCATTCACGATCGCCGCGCCGCCATCCTTCACCAAAGCCCACAGCTTCAGCTTCGCCGCGCGATAGCTCGCCATGTCGACGTGATAATCCAAATGGTCTTGCGTGAGGTTCGTGAACGCCGCCGCCGCAAACGTCAGCCCATCGACACGATGCTGCTCCAAGCCATGGCTCGAGGCTTCCATCGCCGCATGCGTGACGCCATCGTCCGCGAGCGCCGTCAACGTCGCATGCACGGCCGCCGGATCAGGTGTCGTGTGCCCAAGATCAACGACACCGCTCGGCCCAATCGCGCCCAGCGTGCCCAAGCTTGCCGCGCGCTTGCCCGCATGCGTCCAGATCTGGCGCAAGAAATCGACCGTCGAGCTTTTGCCGTTTGTGCCCGTCACCGCCACGATGGTTTGCGGTCGGCGCGGATAGAAAGCTGACGCCGCCAGCGCAAACGCGTTGCGCGCATTCGCGGCGACGACATGCGCAATTCCCGGGTCGGCGTCCAGATCGCCCGCTGACAACACAGCCACAGCGCCATTCGCCTTCGCCTGCGCCACGTAATCGCGCCCATGCGCCGCAACGCCCGCCAGTGCCGCAAACAAAAAGCCCGGCTTCACCTTGCGCGAGTCCGCCGTCAGGCCGGTGATCTCAAGGGCGGCCGCGTCCGCCGGGACGCCGCCTTTAAACAAGTCGCCGAGTTTCATGCCCTCTCCCTAGCGCGGCTGCGCTTGCGGCTCCACACGCAAACCGAGCATGGGCGCTATGCGGCGCAGGGTGCGCGCCACAGCGGGCGCGGCCACGACGCCGCCTGCCTGATCGGCCCCCGCGCCGTCGAGCGCGAGCACGATCACATAACGCGGGTCATTGGCCGGAAATACGCCTGCAAAAGAGGAAAAATTGCGATCGGACGTATAGGCGCCCGTCGTGTCGCGCGTCTCCGCGGTGCCGGTTTTGCCCGCCACCAACAGCCCCGGCACGTCCGCCGCCCGCCCGGTGCCGTCCGTCACCACCGCGCGCAAATAGACCAGCATCTGGCGCGTCACGTCTGTGGAGAATACCGGCGTGCGCTCCACCGGCGCATCCGGCGCACGCGCAATCAAGGTCGGCTCGACGCGCGCGCCCTGGTTCGTGAAGACTGTATAGGCGCCCGCCAGCGCCACCGGCGACGACGCCAGCGCATAGCCAAAGCCGCGCCCGGCAATGTCACGCCGCGCCGTCAAATTCGGCGCGATCGGTTCGCCATTGCGCCCAATCTGCAGCCGCGCCGCGCGCGTCAGCCCCAAGCGATCGAGATAATCGCGCTGCCGGGCGCCGCCGATCCGCAAGGCCAATTGCGCCGCACCGATATTGGAGGAGTGCGCCAAAATCTCGCGCAAGCTCGCCGGCCCATCGATCGGATGCTCATCACTAATCGGTCGGCCGCCCAGATTGAGCGGACGGTTCAAATCGAACACTTCGCCGCTCGTCGTCACCTGCTCTTGCAGCGCCATCGCCACCGTGAACGGCTTGATGGTCGAGCCCAATTCATAAACCCCGCCCGCGACGCGATCCAAACGCTGCGCCTCGCGCGCGCTGCCGGCTTGGTTCGGATCAAAGCGGGGCCACGACGCCAAAGCATAGGTCTCGCCGGTGCGCCCATCCAAAATGATCGCGGCCGCCCCCGTCGCGCCCACGCGCCGCGCGGCGAGATCGAGCTCTTCCTCCAGCGCATATTGCATGCGCACGTCGAGCGAGAGCCGCACGCTCCGCCCCTCCGCGCCTGCCGCGCGGATTTGCTCATCCATGCCGCGCTCGACGCCCGCGAGCGGCCGCAAATCGACGTCGGTGAATCCAATCGTATGCGCCGCGAGTTGGCCTTGCGGATAGACCCGGCGGTTTTGGTTCTCGAACACGATGCCGGCGAGGCCGAGCGCTTGCACTTCGTCGCGTTGGTTCGGCGTTAAACCTTGGCGCAGCCACACGCGGTTGACCGTCGTATCGCTCAAACGACGGATCACTGTCGCGCGATCCAGTCCCGGAAACACAGTGCGTAGCGCATCCGCCGTTTCCGCTGCATTCCAAACATTGCGCGGCTCCGCCGCCAGCACATAGGCGCGCACCGTTGTGGCCAACAATTCGCCGTTGCGATCGACAATATCGGCGCGCGGCGTTGCGGCCACCGCCACGTTGCGGCGCGGCTCCGCCAACGGGTCGCCGGAGAACGCGAGCTGCACCGCGCGCCCCGCAAGCAACAGCAGCACCGCGAAAATCCCAATCGCCAACAGCCGCACGCGATTGCGCGCCGGCGCCGCTTCACGCGGATCGCGCGCATCCATCGCCTCAGCGTCTCTGGTCGCGAACGGCCTCACTCCTCGGCCTTCGTCCTGCGCGGCGCCGGCAAATGCTGATCCATCGCCGAAGCCGGCAACGCCGCACTCTCGCTGCCCACGCTCATGCCCAGATGATTTTCGGACATCTCTTCCACGCGCGCCGGGCTTTCCAGATGCGCGATCTCAGCCCGCAGCGCCCGCAGGCTGGCTTCGGTTTCTTCCACTTGCTGCTCAAGCTGGCGCACATGGCGCTGCGTTTGCGCGGCGTCGGTCTTGGCTTTGTAGAGCCCCACCGCCAGCACAATGATCAGCACACCCGCCGCGATCTGCAGCGTGCGAATTAGTTGAGCTTTGTCCATTCCGCCTCCGCCTTCGGCGCCAGCGCCGGCGGTTCGAGTTCGTCCCACGCCGGCGCATCCGTACGCACGGCCCAGCGCAAACTGGCCGAACGCGCACGCGGATTGCGCGCCGTTTCGTCATCGCTCGGCGCCGTTGCGCGCTTGCGCTCCAACACAAAGCTCGGCGCACGCTCCGGCGGCAAATCCGGCATGAAGCGCGAGCCGCGCCCCTGCGCGTCCGCGCGCGCGGCGATGAATTGCTTCACCATGCGGTCTTCCAGCGAATGGAAGGACACCACCACCAAACGTCCGCCGGGCTTCAGCGCCCGCTCCGCCGCCGACAAGCCGCGCGCCAATTCGCCCAACTCATCGTTCACCAGCATGCGCAACGCTTGAAACGTCTTCGTCGCCGGATGCGTGCGCGCGCCGCGCCGTCCGCCCACCGCCTTCTCAACCAAATCCGCCAGCTGCAGCGTACGGGTAATCCGTCCCGCCGCGCGCGCCTGCACGATCGCGCGCGCAATGCGGCGGCTCTCATCGTCTTCGCCGTAATTGTAGATCAGGTCCGCCAACGCGACTTCGCTCATGCCGTTCACGGCGTCGGCGGCGCTGGGGCCATCCTTCTCCATGCGCATGTCGAGCTCCGCGTCCTGCTGAAACGAGAACCCGCGGTCGGCCTGGTCGAGCTGGAACGAGGAAACGCCCAAATCGAACACCACGCCGTCCACCAATTCGTCGGGCGCCAGATCACCAAACCGACCTTGCAGAAGCGTGAAGCGCTGTGGCTCCTCAGAGATTAACGCCGCCCCGCGCGCGATCGCGTCCGGATCGCGGTCATAGGCGATCACCCGGCAATTCGCCCGACCCAGCATCTGGCGCGAATACCCGCCCCCGCCAAACGTCGCGTCGACATAAACGCCCCCGTCCCGAAGGGCGAGCGCGTCCATCGCTTCTGCGAGGAGGACGGGAGCGTGACTCATCGCGCGAACCTAAGCCGAGTCCGGAAATCAAAATACCAGTCGGCCTGTAAGCCGGGTTCTGTTCCTCTTTCGAGGTGACGACCATTCCTCTGGACCATGCGTCGCCGCATGGTTCTCGCGACCTACCCGGATGCACGCCCACGGACGGGCTCGCACGCCTTACGGCGCCGCTGCATCCCTATTCGGTCTTGCTCCCGACGGGGCTTGCCGTGCCGCCTTCCTTACGGTCGGCGCGGTGGGCTCTTACCCCACCGTTTCACCCTTACCTTCGAGCCGAAGCTCTCCGGCGGTCTGTTCTCTGTGGCGCTATCCCTGAGGTTACCCTCGGCGGGCATTACCCGCCGCCGTATCCGCGTGGAGCCCGGACTTTCCTCGAACGCGCCGTTTCCAGCATGCGCCCGCGGCCGCCCGGCCGACTGGTGACGCGAATGTAATGCCTTTAAGTCACGCCCGCCAGCAGCTTGCGCGTCTCTTCGTCCAGCACGCCGTCTATTTGATGCGGGCGAAACCGGCGCTGGAACGCCATCAGCGCGGCCCGCGTCGCCGCGTCGATGAAGCCGCTGGCCTGCACATTGTACCCAAACACCGCGAGTTGCTGCTGGGCGTGGGCGACATATTCATCGTCCGGCAGGTCAAGCCCGCTGGGATGGGGCCAGATCGAAACCCCGGAATCCGCGAGCTTCTTCCATGGAAATTTCTCGCCCGGGTCGAGCTTGCGCTCCGGCGCGACGTCCGAATGCCCCACCACGCGTGCGCGCGTGAGCGACCAACGCGCCATGATCTCGCGCAGCAACACGATCAGAGCCTCGATCTGCGCCTCGGGAAAATTCGGCAGGCCGAAATCATGCCCGCCATTGACGATCTCAATACCGATGGCGCGATGGTTCACATCGCCTTCGCCATCCCAGCTCGACGCGCCCGCATGCCAGGCGCGATGCTCCTCGGCGACCAGGCGATAGACCGTCCCGTCTTCAGCGACGACATAATGCGCTGAGACTCGGCCGAGCGGCGCGTCAGGCTCCACCTCCGCGCTCTGCCATGGGCCCGGATACTTGCCCGCCACCGGGGCCGGATCGGTCAACCGCGCCAACGCGGTCTCGGCGTCCTGCATGCCCGTATAATGCAACACAATGAGATCGATCGGGCGCGTACGCGCGTCGAAATTGGGCGAGGGGCGATCGATGACTTTCAAAGCGCGCTCACCTTAGGGCGACTCGCGCCTTTTGGCTTAGTTCCGTGTCGAGAAGGTTTCGACCACCCAGCCATCGGGCGTGCGCCGCGCCTCCAGCGTTTCCGGTCCGCTCGCGCCCGGCGCCGGCCGCTTGCGCGCCGGCCACAAGCGCATCGCCAGAGCCGCGCCAGCGATCATCAGGCCGACCACCAGGGCCGCAAAGAAGGCAAACACGAGCGCCAGGGCCGCGCCCAAAGCCAGAACCAGCAGCCCCGTCGCGCGCAAGAACGCGCCCAAAGCGTTGGAGCCAAAGTCCGTGGCGGTCGCGTTCATTCCTAGCAACTCCTTGGCAACGAATATGGACCCTGAAGCTGGCGGATCAATGCGGCGTGCTTGCGGCGGGCCGTCGCGACCCTTCACCGCTCAAATTACCTGCAATCTTCCCGCCAGGGCAGTGGAATCAAGCACGCCTTAACCAATCTCCGGTTTTGTCCCAGACACGGAGGGGGACATATGCTCAAAGAATTCCTGGGCCGGCGTCAGCTGGCGACCAAGATCACGCTGGCCGGCGCGAGCGCCGTGGCGCTGTTCATCGCGGTCGGCTCTGGCACGGCGGCCTGGGTTGTGGAAAGCACGGCCGTCGAAGGCGCCCAGGAAACCGCGGACATCGCCGCCGGCGAAGCCGCCTCCGAGGTTGAGGCCCAATTCGAACGCCCCATCGGCCTCGCCGCCGCCATGCGCGACGCCATCTCCGCCGCCCAAGCCGCCGGAATCGCCGATCGCGAAGTGCACAACCGCCTGATGCGCGAGACGCTGATCGCCCACAACGAATTGCTCGGCACTTGGACAGGCTGGGAGCCCAACGCCTTCGACGGCCGCGACAGCGATTATATCGGCGCCAACGGCCACGACGGCACTGGCCGCTTCGTTCCCTATTGGCACCGCGCCGGCAGCGACATCGCGATCGCGCCGCTTGAGAGTTACACCGTGCCGGGCGACGGCGATTATTATCAACTCGCCTTCAACTCGCATCAGCCCGTGCTGATCGAGCCCTATGTCTATCCGGTCAACGGCGTCGACACGTTGATCACGTCGGTCGCCCTGCCCATCATGCGCGGGGACAGCGCCTACGGCGTCGCCGGCGTCGATATCGCGCTCGACAAGCTGCAGGAGAGCCTCAATCAGATGGACGTGCCGTTCGATGGCCGGCTCTCGGTCATCTCCGGCAATGGCCTCTACATCTACCACCCGGATTCCGCGCTTCTCGGACAAAGCGCCGGCGAAATTGGCGACATCCAAGCCGACGTGCAACGCCTGCACGACGAGCAACTCGGCGACATCATGCGTATCGAGCGCGCCATTCAGTTTGCGGACTTCAACGTCAATTGGCGCGTGCGTGTCGACCTTCCGGTCAGCGCCGTGATGGCCAATGCGCGCTTGATCGAAATGGTGCTGCTGTTCAGCGCACTGGCCATGATCGCCGGCCTCGCCTTCACGCTGAAGATCGCCGCCGGCCGCATCGTCGGCCGCCCGCTGCAGCAATTGTCCGACGACATGAGCAAAATCGCCCAAGGCGACCTCGCCATGCCGCCGCCGCGCGCCCCGCGCGCCGACGAGGTCGGCAAGATGCAGGAAGCCGTCGACGTGTTCCGCCAGAACGCCATCGACCGCGTGCGTCTCGAAGGCGAAGCCGCCGCGCAACGCCGCCAAGCCGAAGAAGAACGCGCCCGCAACGACGCCGAGCGCCAGAAGTCGGAGGCCGAGCAGCGCACTGTCGTCGAAGCCCTCGCCGACGGGCTCGCCAAGCTCGCCAAGGGCGATCTGCGCTTTGCCGTCAACAAGCCGTTCGCCGGCCAATACGAACAGCTGCGCAAGGATTTCAACGCCGCGATCGCACAATTGCGCGAAGCCATGAGCGTGATTTCCATGAACTCCGACGGCATCCGCTCCGGCGCCGGCGAAATCAGCCAAGCCGCCGACGATCTGTCGCGCCGCACCGAACAACAGGCGGCCTCACTGGAAGAAACCGCCGCCGCGCTCGATGAAATCACCGCCACCGTCGCCCGCTCCGCCACCGGCGCCAACAAGGCCAACGAAACCGTGCACTCGGCCAAGGCCAACGCCGAACACGGCGGCAAGGTGGTGCGCGAAGCCATCGAGGCGATGAGCGAGATCGAGGAATCCTCGCGCCAGATCACGCAAATCATCGGCGTGATCGACGAGATCGCGTTCCAGACCAATTTGCTTGCGCTCAACGCCGGCGTTGAAGCCGCGCGCGCGGGCGAAGCCGGCCGCGGCTTCGCCGTCGTCGCCATGGAAGTGCGCGCCCTGGCGCAGCGCTCTGCGGAGGCGGCGAAAGAGATCAAGAGCCTCATCGCCCGCTCCAGCGAGCAAGTCGAGAGCGGCGTCGCCCGCGTCGGCGAAACCGGTCAAGCGCTCACGGGCATTGTCAGCCAAGTGGCCGAGATCAGCGCCCTCGTCGGCGAGATCGCGACCTCCGCGCAGGAACAAGCGACCGCCCTTGTGCAGATCAACGCCGCCATCAATCACATGGATCAAGCCACGCAGCAGAACGCGGCGATGGTGGAGCAAAGCACCGCCGCCTCGCACTCGCTTGCGCGCGAAGCCGACGAATTGGCGTCGCTGGTCGCGCGCTTCGAATTGGGTGATCAAATGCGCGAGCGTTCGGCCGCTTAAACTCGGACCGCCGGCGGTCCGAGCATTACTCCGCCGTCTCGCTCAACTCTTCGCGGATCATCGCATAAGCAGCGTTGATCGCCGCCGTCTTCTCGCGCGCGATCTGCACGAATTCCGGCGGCGCGCCGCGTTGCGTCATCCGGTCGGGATGGTTCTCGGCCGCCATGCGCCGCCAAGCGTGGCGCACTTCGTCCATTGTTGCGCCGGGCAAGAGCCCCAAGATCGCGTACGGATCGCCCGCCTCGGGGCCGAGATTGGTCGCCTTGATGCGGCGGAATTCCATCTCGCTGAAGCCGAAATGGCTGGCCACCTCGGCCAGATAATCAATCTCCGCCTGGGTCACGATCCCGTCGGCGGCGGCGATATGGAACAGCCCGTCGAGCACATCTTCGAGCAGGCACGGCCGCGCCCGGTACTTTCGGCCAATCTGTTTGGCATAGGAATCAAATCCCAGCACCGTTTGATTGGCGATGTGGAAAGCGCGACGGAACGCGGCCTCTTCGCCCGGCGGCGGACGAAACACCTCCGCGGCGGCGAACATCTCCGCCTCCTCCGCTTTCCCGTCGACCTTCGCCATTTTCGCCGCCAGCCCGATCACGGCCGCGGTGAAGCCCACGTCATTCGGACGCGGCGCACATTCCTCTGCGAATTCAGGCGGATCGGCTTCCGGATCGAAAGCGCGCGCCGCCATCTCAACGATGCTGGACCATACCGACATGCCGCCATTATCGCCGTTCGCGTCACGCCACGCAAAGGGTCGGCTGTCGATAAAGGCCGCGCCTCCGTCGCAGTGCGCGATCAAGCTCGCGTGAAACCGGCCGCCAGCGCACGGCGTTGAACCGCTATGAAGCACTCATCCGCACTCCGCGTCGTGCTGCTCGCCAGCATTCTGGCGTGTGCGCCGCCCGCCATCGCCCAAACCGGCGCCCAAACCGTCGCCCAAACCGGCGAACGCTTCCTCATCGCCGAGGTCGTCGATCCGAATCCGCAAGGCGACGTGCTCGAGGTCGCCGCCGCCACCGGCCAATTCACGCGCTTCCTCGAAGCCGTGGAAGCGGCGGGCTATGCGGAGACACTGCGCGGCGAAGGCCCCTTCACGCTGTTTGCCCCCACCGACGCCGCGTTCGCGCAAATGAACCCGCGCGAAATGCAGCGGCTGATGGACCCGCGCAATCGTGAAGAATTGCTCGCGCTGCTCGCCTATCACGTGGTGCCCGAACGGGTGACAACGGAATCCCTCGCCGGTCGCGTCGTGCGCCCGGAATCCTCCACCGGGCATCGGGTGGAGATCGACGCCAGCGACGGTTTGCGCGTCAATGACCAGCTCGTCGTCATGCAAGACATCGAAGCTTCCAACGGCGTTATCCAAGGCATCAACACCGTGCTCGCGCCGCCAACGATGATCGCCAGCCGCTAATGGCCCAGCGAGCGGATTTCGTTGTTCGCCGCGCGCAAGCGCTCAGCGAAGTCGCGACTGAGATTAGCGAAAATGGTCAGCAGCAAACTTGGATGCGTTTGCGAGAGCCCCATCAACTCTTCGATCGAGAAGCCGTAGGCAATCACACGCCCGTCCGCCAGCACATCGGCGGAGCGGGGGCTGCCGTCGAGCAGCGCCATCTCACCCACGCATCCGCCCGCGCCAATCGTCGCCACCCGCACCGTGCGCGCGCCGGGTAAAGTGAGCTGCACGCGCGCCGCCCCTTGCGCGATCACGAAGAACAAGCGCCCCGCTTCGCCCTCGCGCACCATATGCCGCCCGCTTTCGAAAACAAACGGCTTGGCCAACGCTTCCAACGCTTGCAGATCGCCCGCACTCAGCCCCGCAAACAAATCGATGCTCTTCAGCGCAAAGCGCGATGGCCCGCCATGCGCGCCTTCCACGGCAATCAACGCATTCTCGCAGAACTCCAACGCTGCATCGCGATCCGCAAACAGCGTGTTGGCGCGCGCATGCGGCGCAAGCGCTTCCGCCAAGGCGCCTTGCGCGTGCGCGAAAATCAACGCGCCGGGCTTAGCCTTCGCAAACTGCCGCGCCAACAGTGCACACGCCGCAGCGTCCGCATCATAAACACGCCGCAGATCGACGATCAGCCAATCTGCCTCGATTTCACCGATTCGACGCACCAAGCGCTCCGCCGCGCCAAAGAACAAAGCGCCCTGCGCCTCGATCAGCGCAATCCGCGCGCCCTCGCGCGCCAGCACTTCGCGCTCGGCGCTATTGCGGGCGCGCTTTGAACGCACCGCTTGGCCCGTCGCTTCCGCGCGCACTGCCGCACTATTGTTTGGGGCCACGCGAAACGCATGCAGACCAAAATCCGCGGCGATGCGCTTGCAGGCCGCGATCGCCCGCACTGAATTGCCAAATCGATCCAGCGGCGGCGCGTAAGCGCTGATCCCGGCCTGTCCCGGTATGATCGCCGCAATCGAACCGGACACCCCGCTCTTCGCTGGAATGCCCACCTCATATGACCATTGCCCCGCATAATTGTACATGCCGCACGAATGCATCACGGTCAGCACGTCGGGCACATATTCCGCCGCCAACGCCCGTTCGCCGCTGATCGGATTCACGCCGCCATTCGCCAACGTCGCCGCCATCACGGAAAGGTCGCGCGTCGTCACCAGCACTGAGCATTGGCTGAAATAGAGATCGAGAATTTCATCCGCGTCGCCGGAGATCATCTCCGCCTGCCGCATGATCGCCGCGATCACCCGATTGCGCGCGCCGGTGTCCCGCTCGGACTGAAACACGGCTTCATCGAACTTGAGCTTGCGCCCCGCGAAGCGTGACAAAAGATCAAGCACGACTTGCCGTCGCGCTTTGTAGCCCTCGCCCTGCACCAGGGCGGTCACTGCGATCGCGCCCGCATTGACCATGGGATTGAACGGGCGGTTGTTCACCTCATCCATCACCGTCGAATTGAACGCATCGCCGGTCGGCTCCACGCCGACATGTTTCAGCACCGCCTCACGCCCGTAAGTCTGCAACGCCAAGCCATAGAGAAACGGCTTCGACACCGATTGGATCGTGAACGGCAAATCCGCATCGCCGACCGCATAGGTCTTGCCATCAAGCGCCGTGATCGCGATCGCAAGCGCCGCCGGATCGGATTTCGCCAATTCCGGAATGTAGGTCGCGACCTCGCCGCCCTCGATGCGGCGAACCTCTTCGAGCAAATCCGTCAGATAGGCGCTCAGCGGCATTGCGCACGCCTCCCCGCATGCGCCCAGACGCTAATCCCCGCGCTGGAGTCGCGAGAAGTCTGTGATTTCAGCGAAAGGTGCGCTTGCCGCTATTTTGGGCGCCGATTTCAGGCCGGCGGCGCAGCGCCGCCACGCAATGCCGCGACTTCCGCCCGCAGCGCCCGCACCTCCTCCAGGATGCGCGCCTGCACCACCGCGGCGTCTTCCTGCGCGATGGCGATGTCTTCGACATCTTCCTGCACTTCTTCGATCTCTTCCTTGATCTCTTCTTGGGGCGCTGCCTGCACCGCCTCGACGATGACGCCGATGAAGAGATTGAGCACCGCGAACGCGGCGATGATCGTGAAGCCGATCACGTAAATCCACGCGTACGGATTTTGTCCCTGCAGACGCTGGATCGTGTCGCCCCATCCATCGAATTGCGAGAGCGCGAACAGCGACAGCATCGCCACGCCCAAATCGCTGAAGCCCGGATCGTCATGGAACAGCGTCGTGCCCATCACGGCCGCGATGTAGAAAACCACGGCCAGGATCGCGAACGACGCGAGAATACCCGGCAGCGCGCTGAACAACGCCTCCACCACGCGCCGCATCTGCGGCACCGCGCTCACCAAACGGAAAACCCGCACCACCCGCAGCGTCCGCAGTGCGGAGATCGCCGGATTCACCGCGATATAGCTCAGGCCAATGACAATGATGTCGAACCAATTCCAGCCGCTTGAGAAATAGCGACGCGGCCCTTGCGCAAAGAACTCGAGCACAAGCTCAGCGGTGAAAATCCAGAGGAAGTACATGTTCCACAACTCGATCTGGTCGTGGAATTGCGATTGCTCGCCGTAATGCGCGTCGTAGCCCAGGATCGCCGCGTTCGCGACGATGCAGAGCAAGATGAACGTGTCCCAGAACACGTTGCGGGTCAGCCAGCGGAACAACGGAATGCCGCCACGATCCTTGCGCTTCGCTCTTCTGCGTGCTGGCGCTTGTGCGCCCATGGCTGCGCCTTCTGCGCTTGCGGCCGCGTCGGTCATATCAATCCCCTCGCCGCCGGCGTCCCAATTCCGGCGCGCGCGGAAACTAGCGCGGTTTGCGCGAACGAGGAAAGTTTTTGAGGGGGCGCTTAGCCGACTGGAATGGCCGCTTCGCTTGCGCTCGCCGAGGCCTGTTGCGCCAAGGCCGCAGCCTGGGCCTGCGCCTCGGCCGTCAGCACGTTCAGAATGAAGCCCTGCACATTGTAGCGGCGCACGCCCCATTGGCGGGTCGGGATATTCCAGACCTGCACTTCGCTCCAATCGCCGGCTTCGGACACGTCGCGCACCGGCACGTCGCGCGTGATCTCGCCCGCGTTCAGCCAATTGGCATGATCGACGATGATCATGCGCGGCGACACCACTTCCGTCACCACGGCCACGTGACCGCGCGCTGTGGTGTTATAGCCTTCAAGCACAAGCACGGCGCGTTCTTCCGGCGCTTGCGACGTCTCATAGCGCCCGGCGGCCTGACGCCACCACGTATTGGCGTTGCCGTAAATCTCGACGCCGGATTCATTGCGCGCGAACGGCACGCATTGCAGGCGCGCACGGCGGTTCGTGACCCGCGCCACCGGCTCGTACGCTTCATCGGGCGCACGCTCAAACGCGACCGGCGCGAGCGTGGCGTGTTCAGAGGGCCCCTCGGCGACGCTCGGGTCGATGGCCAAATCCATCGACAACGGCGTCAGCGCGTCTGCCTCGGTCGGCGCGGCGGCGAAGCCGGCGATCGCCGCGGCAGCGACGAGAAGCGCTTTGGTATCCAACATGGCCCCAGGCCCAGGCGAGGCATTGCCCCAATCTGGGACACACAAACACGCCAAGGCGGTTAAAGAAAGCCTAATCGGCCAGCTGAACTCTTCGCAATGTAGAGATCATATGGTGAATATTCGCCAACTAGACTACATCTAGACATAGGCGCTGGGTAATATTGGTTAATTCTGCGACGTTAAGACATCAACAAATCTTAACGGCCCGGCGGAGCACTTAGCTGCGTAATTCCGCCATCAGCGTGAACGGATGGATGAAGCCCTCGGCGACATACACCCGCCCGCCCCAATGGCCGCCGGGGATATGCCAAACCCGCACCTGGCTCCAATCGTTGTCCGGCGAGACGTCGATCACCGGTACGCCGACGCTGATTTCGCCATTGTTCAGCCAATTGGCCTGATCGACCCGAATGATCCGGCTCGATTCCACATGCGTGACCACCGCAACGTGACCGCGCGTGGTCGTGTTGAATCCGCGCGTCACCAGCACAGCACCGGGCGCCGGCGAATTCGAGCGCGGATAACGCCCAGCGGCTTGGCGCCACCACGTATTGGCGTCGCCATAGATCTCGACACCGGATTGTTGCCGCGCGAACGGCACGCATTGCAGGCGCGCGCGCGCATCGGCCACGCGCGGCGGCGAGTCGGGATCAAACGGCGGCCGCGGCAGGCCGGCGATATTGCCATGGCGACCGAGCGCGCTCGAACTGATCGGCGCGGGGGTCGAGGCGCAGGCGGTCAAAACCGCCGCCATCAGTCCGAGCGCCAGCGCCCGGACCGTCCGGTGGGTCCACAGAATCGACATTTCGGAGGCGATCCTAACCCATGAGGGTTGGGATTGAATAAATGCGCCCCGGCGCCGCAGCGGCCGGCCTTGACCCAGAGGCGCAAAGCGGGCCACCGGGTCTATCCACAATGTCTGGCGTCAAGACTTCCGAAATCATTGTCCGGCCCTGCTTCCAGCAGGACCTGCAATACGTGCAGCTGATCTACGCCCATCATTGTCTTACCGGCACGGGGACCTTTGAGATCGAGCCGCCGTCCTTGGAAGAAATGACCGAGCGCTGGGGCAAGATCGTCGATCGCGGCTGGCCCTTTCTGGTCGCCTCCCCGCCCAGCGATTTCAGCCGCGTCTTGGGCTTCTGTTACGCCGCCCAATTCCGCGACCGCGCGGCCTATTCCAAGACCTTCGAGGTCTCGATCTACACAGCGCCAACCACGATGCATCAAGGCGTGGGCAGCCAAATGCTTGCGCAACTCCTAACAACGCTCCGCGATGACGGCGTGCGCGAGGTGCTCGCCGTCATCGGCGATTCCCACAACGCCGCCTCCATCGGCCTGCACCAGAAGCTCGGCTTCCGCCGCGTCGGCACGATGACCAATGTCGGCGAGAAATTCGGCCGCCTGCTCGACGTCGTCATCATGCAGCGTTCGCTGCCCGCGAAAGACGCTGGCGGCTGATTACGCCGCCGCTTCTGCAGGCGCCCGCCAGCGCGATTAAGGACTCGATAACCAAACTGACTGCACCCTTCATGTTAGGTCAGGAGGGATCGCGATGCTCTTACGTAAGCTCGTGGTCGTTGGGTTAGCAGGGTTCTTTAGTCTCGCGGCCAATATCGCTACCGCCGAAGATGCGGTCGGGCCGAACGCTTCCTTCGTTGGCGTCCATGACGTCGACTTCTCCGATCCCAATCAGCCGCTGGCTGGGGATCGTTTCGCGCTCGACATCGGCGCCGGCGACGCGCCCCGCTTCGGTCTCGCGACGCAAACACCGACAGATTCCTTCAATCCCGATTTCCGGCGGTACGAAGTGGCTGTCGTCGCGCGCGCCACGTCCGACATCGACGTCGCCTTCGCGCAAAGCGGCGCTTTCGGGTTCAACGACGACGGCGATCTCGAGCGCCGGTCGCAAGGTTCAGAATTGCGCTTGGGCCGGCGTCTGGCGAATTTGCGCGAGCAATCGCGCGAACCGCAGCTTGAAGGATCCTGGTATCTGTTCGCGGCATCCGAAGACGAAGCGCTCACCTGGAGACCAGGCGGCCGCAACGAATTCGGCGGCTCGTCTTCGTCCTTCGCCCTGCAAGATCGCGTGGAAATCGGCGATATGCAGGCCGGCGTCACCTACGAATCCAATGGCTGGCAGGCCTCCTTCGCGTATGTTGAGCGCGAGTACAGCATTCGCACCGGCTCACGCAGAGTGTCCGGCGAGGAGGCGTTCACCGGCTTTACCTTAACCATGCGCCACTAGCGCGGACTGTCTTCGCAGGCGCACAAAGCCTTAACAATGTACGGAACCTGTGGCAGCCATTGTGCATTGCTGCTTCGTAGGCTCACAGGGACGAGGCTGTCATGGGTGGAAGAAGCTTTCTCCGCACGGCTTTGATCGCTAGCTCCGCGCTGGCGTTGACTGCGGTCGGCGTCGCAACCGCCCAAGAAGCGCTGGCGCCGGGCCAAATTGATTTCACCGATCCAGCCGCCGCCCTGTCTCAACCGGAGACGCCGCCCGTCGCGGTCGATGTCCGCGACGGTCTCCGCCCCCGCTTTGCTGCGCCTGCGCTAACCTCGGACAATGAAGAACCCCGCCGCCTCGAACTCGAGCTCGCGGCCGGCGGCGGCGATTCCCCGTTGGACGTCGCCATCGCCCAACGCGCCACGCTCGGGGCCAACCGCAATGGCGACCTCGATCGCAGCGGCCGCGGTGCAGAAGTCCGCATCGGCCAAGGCCTGATCGAGCGCCGCGACGCGGCCGGCGACACGCGCTCGGTTTACATGTTTGTGGCCTCCGAGGACGAAGCCCTCACTTGGCAACCGGGCGTGCGCAATGAATTCGGCGGCAGCGGCGCCTCGGTCGCGCTGCAAGACCGGGTCGAAGTCGGCGATCTCTCCGCCGGCGTGACCTATGAGCGAAACGGCGTCCAGGCCTCGCTGGCCTATGTCGAGCGCGAGGAAAGCACCCGCGTCGGTCGGCAGAATTTCAACCAGGACCAGAGTTTTACCGGCGTCACCGTCACCATGCGCCGCTGAGCGCGGGCCGCTAAAGTAAACCTGCATTGGTCTTGCATCGGCCCGGGCCATGGCCCTGCCGAGCTTCAAATCCCCAAGCTTTAAAGATCAGGTCCGCGCGCAGCGCCGCCGTCGCGCCGTCGCGGAATTCCGCCGCCGGCTCTGGATTCGCCGTTGGTTCCTGGTGCGCGCCGCCGCCATCGTCACCGCGGCCTATCTGATCGCGAAATGGATCGCGGCCTAATTCTCCACAACTCCCCGCCCCTCGCCGGCTTGGCCGCGCCCTGAATCATTGCATGGTCCCGACCGGCGGCTGGTAACCTTTTCGAAAGGCGACTCGCGCCCAACTAGTCTAGATATGGTGGCCAATGCGCCGCTAAATCCCTACATCTAGGCGACGTTCCGGACTGGAGACGATTTATGGCTGGCGTAAACGGGGAAAAATTGACGGGCCTTCGGACCCCCTCGATCGGCTACAAGCCGTTCCGTTACCCGTGGGCGTATGAATTCTGGCGCCGCCAGCAGCAAGTGCATTGGATGCCCGAAGAAGTCCCGCTCGGCGAGGACGTGAAGGATTGGGCGTCCAAGCTCAACGACCAGGAGCGCAACCTCCTCACCCAAATCTTCCGCTTCTTCACCCAAGCGGACGTCGAAGTGAACGACAATTACATGGAGCGCTATTCGCGCGTCTTCAAACCCACCGAAATCAAGATGATGTTGGCGGCGTTCTCCAACATCGAGACCGTGCACATCGCCGCCTACGCGTTGCTGCTTGAAACCATCGGCATGCCGGAAACCGAATTCGAGGCGTTCCTCGATTACCAGGCCATGCGCGACAAGCACGATTACATGGGCACATTCGGCGTCGAGACCGACGAAGACATCCTGCGCACGCTCGCCATGTTCGGCGCCTTCACCGAAGGTCTGCAGCTCTTCGCCTCGTTCGCGATGCTGATGAACTTCCCGCGCTTCAACAAGATGAAGGGCATGGGTCAGATCGTGACCTGGTCGGTGCGCGACGAAAGCTTGCACTGCGAAGGCATGATCAAGCTGTTCCACGCTTATGCCAAAGAGACGAACGCGCTCACGCAATCCGTGAAGGACGACATCGTCGAATGCTGCCGCACCGTCGTCGGCATCGAGGATCGCTTCATCGATCTCGCGTTCGAGATGGGCCCCGTTCAAGGCATGACGCCGGACGATATTAAGCAATACATTCGCTACATCGCCGATTGGCGCTTGGGCCAACTGGGCCTGCCGAAAATCTACGGCGTCACCGAACACCCGATCCCGTGGCTGACGGCGATCTTGAACGGCGTCGAACACGCCAATTTCTTCGAAGCCCGCGCCACCGAATATTCTAAGGCCGCCACCAAAGGCGAATGGCACGGCGGCGAAGGCGTCTGGGCCAATTTCGATCAGCTCATGGAAAAGCGCAAAGCCGCGGGCTAACGCCTCGGATCTCACCTCTCCCCCGCGAGGGGGAGAGGTTGTCCGCTGAAGCTTAGCGAAGCCGGGCGGATTCAAAATGAAGCCCAACATGCGGGCTTCCCCCACATCAATCCCCCCTTCGGACCGCCGGCTTCCAGCCGGCATCCCTCTTTGCGCCTGCAAATCCTTTGATGGTCCTGGCCTTTCCAATGCCCGGGCTTGAAGCCTGCGGTCCGCGCAAGCGATTCTATTCAACCGCTCCCACCCGCCTCGATACTGGCCGGCATGGACGACGCGCTCACGCTGCCCCTTGCCGATATCTGGACCCGCACCCGAGCCATGTTCGCGCGGTTGCGTTCGCTGATCGGCGCCAAGCAATGGCTGAACGCGCTCGAAGCCTTGGCGCGCAAACTGATATTCTTGGAAGCTCTGGCGCTCGCGCCGGCCGAACCCAAGCCGCCGCCGCTGCCGCTGCATGTGCGTCAAATGCAGAAGATCCAGTTTCAGATGCAGCGCACGCCTGCGCCCATCGCGCGCGTCAAGGCCTACGCCTTTCGCCTCTGGCCGCACGCCAAACCGCATCCCGCGCGCATCAGCTTGCTCGGTGCGCCGACCTCGCGCTTCGAAGCCGAATATCTCGAACGCCGCCGTCTGCAAATCGAGCGCCTCAAACAAGGCCGCGCCAATCGCTTGCCTGAACCGCAGCGTCTCATCCGCCGCATCCATGCGCTCGGCCACGTGTTCGAAAAGCCGCTGCTCTACGCCAAGCGCTTGGCGCGCAAACTGGCCAAAGCCAGCAAGAGCTTCATCGCCAAAGTCGCGCTGAAGCGCCAACCGCGCTCGGTTTATGTCGACGGCCGCCTCCAAGGCGACGCCGGCAAACTCTGCTGGCTCG